>DATKRS010000028.1 GCA_035532035.1 Candidatus Dormiibacterota bacterium | reverse complement strand
GCCGTAGCAACGCTCTTGCTTCTCCTTCTGCCGCGGCCTTCGCTCGCCGCTCCCGCCGGTGCATGGGCGACGTGGCACGCGTCGCGCGTCGTGCAGATGGACGGCTACCCGGTTTTCGAGGTCGACGGCAAGCCCTTCTTCGTCTACGGCGCGGCATTTTTCTACGAACGCATTCCACGCGATGTTTGGGAACGCTCACTTACGCAATACCGCGATATTCTCCGCATCAACACGATCGATCTCTACGTCCCATGGAACTGGCAAGAGCCGACGCAAGGGCATCTCGACTTCACAGGGCGTACGAATCCAAGGCGCGATCTCATCGGTGTTCTGAAAATCATTCACCGGCTCGGATTCAAGATCGTGCTGCGGCCCGGGCCCGTGATTCGCAACGAGTGGCGCAACGGCGGTTACCCCGCCTGGCTCCTCGAGCGGCCGGAGTACGACATGCCGTTACACGACGTGCTGGAAGGCCGCTATCCGGCCACCGCGACGCTCCAGAATCAGCACGCCGATGCAGCCGCGGACGAATGGCTGCACAACCGGACACATCTGCGTTACGCGGCGAGGTGGCTGCACGACGTGCTCTCGGTCGTCGCACCGTACTCCCACGACGTCATCGCCGTCGCGCTCGACGATGACCAGGGGGCGTATCTCGACAACGATACCTGGCCCGCGCCGCACTGGCATGAATACGTCGGCTGGCTGAAGGCGACCGTGCGCGCGACGGTGGGCGAGCATGTACCTCTCTTCATCAACACGTACGAGATGAAGGTGACGGCCGCGTCGCCCGCTTGGGCGTGGGGCGATTGGTACCAGAGCGATGCATACCGAATCGGCGAGCACGACCGCGAGCAGATCGATTTCTCGACGGACCTCCTTGGCACGCAATCGCACGTGCCGGTGATGATGGCGGAGTTCCAAGCGGGGTGGCTGCAGACGGCTGAAGAGAACGCGCCGCGCCCGGCAGATCCGACGAACACCACCCTTGCGCTCGCCGAGTTCCTGGCGGACGGCGCGCACGGCATCGTGAACTTCCCCGTGCAAGACACGATCTATCCCGCGGGCTGGGAAGTGCCGTGGGCAAACTGGGCATATGACTGGGACGCCGCGTTCAACGCCTGCGCGTACTGCGATCAGCCAAGCGTTTCCGCGCGACTGACGCCGACGGCGAGCTTCGGCGACTTGATCGCGCGCTGGGGGCCATTGCTCGCAACCACGCACGCCGTAGTCGATGCGCACGTCATCTGGCCGCTGAGCCTCTTTTCTTCCGGTGCCGGCTTGCCGCCGACGGACTATGCAGCTGCGACGGTCGCGATGCTCAAAGAGTGCCGCGAGCGCGGCCTAACATGTGACATTCGCGACATTCGATACGAGTTGCGTCCGGCCGCGGACGGCGCACCGTACGTCTTGCCCATCGCCATCGATGGCACGCACGCCCTGGCGCCAGCGTCGCAGTCACATCTCTCGCTGCTCCTCAGACTCGGCCGTCTCGTTCCAAGCTTGGCGACGCTGAGAAGCCGAGGATTCTCGGGCAGGCATGACAATGCCGTGCTCCTGGCTGACCCGTCCTCGAAGAGTGGCTTCGTCATCGCTTCCAACTGGGGAAAGCGACCGATACATGCCGGTCCATACTACGTTCGCTTAGCGGGAACCATCGTGCGCACGGCGCGCGTAGCGCTCCCCGCCCGTTCGATGAGATTGCTCCCCGTGCACCTGTGGGTGCCGCCCGTGAACGGGCGACCCACTGCGCTCACGATGGTGCCCGCCTGCAGGCGCCCCTTCAGGTTCGGAAGCGGACTTTGGCCCCTGCAAAGCTCATGCGGCAAGGTATCGCCCAATCTTTTTCGCTTTGACCCGTTCGCCGACGGCTACGGCGCGATCGAGCTTACCGGCGACAGCGCTCCACAGAGAGGTCGAGCGCTAGCGTCACTGGTCTTGGTCCCCGGCGCCGGTGCTCGGATTGCGTGCTTATGCGGTTCGTCTGGGGCGAACTTCGCCGCCAGCATTGGACTGCTGCGAGATGCCGTCAATCCGCAGGCGACGCCCTCGCCGCGCGACTACATCGCCGCATTCACGCATCCGATCCCTGCGGGGACGTTCAATCGAAGTTACTTCTGTACGATCGCGCACGCCGGCGAGGAGACCGCGCAGGTCACGTGCAGCTACGAGGCTCCGGACCTGCCGCCCGGCGGCGCAGATTTCGAGCGATCCCTCACCGCGTACCGCGATGAGGTCGATGTTTTCGAGCGCATGACGCCGCACGACCCTTCGAGCAGCGCCAAGCTCGCGAGCGTCTCGGGGTTCGCAGTCGACGCCGGCGACTCCATTCTAATTGGTGCCGAGTGCTTCGGTGTCTACAAGCCTTCGGCTGGCGAGCTCGGGCGGCTCTGCTGGAACGCGAGCGAAGTCGCCTCGCACGCTGTGCGACGCACGCGCGGCGCTGTAATCCTCACGCTGCACTTCAAACGCAACGATGTAGAGATGCGCCTCGGCGTGTTGCCGGCCGCAACCGACTCGCAGGCCCGAGCGCTCGTCGGCGCTAATACCTGAGGCGCCCTTCGACGACATCAGGGTGACAAATGGGGAAGTGGCGGAACGGTAGACGCAGCCGCCTCAAAAGCGGCCGAGGTAACCCCTCATGCGGGTTCAAATCCCGCCTTCCCCAATTATTGGTGGCGCGAATACCCTTATACTGCAATGGTTTTTACTATTCGTGGGCTCTTGTCTGCCTACCCATGTCAACCCAGGATACAGTAATCGCCTGATCGTCCACGCCTGCTCCCTGACCGCTGGCTCGTCGCATAAACGGACCCTAGCGTAGCCGCCGTCCTGAGCGCAAGGCACACTGCGTTCTTTCGCACCGGATTTTACTCGCCGAGGAAGGTCGATTTCGCCACGGAGCGGACGCGGATCTTCGCAAGCTACGTTGACCGTCGGACTGTTGCCCGGAACATGTTTTTGTCAGCAATCGAATAGTACAGGTAGATGGCGTCGGTAGCGATTTTGCTATAATAGACAAGTGATTTTCGCCGATGATGACCGTCAAGTCCGGCTCAAACGCGATGGTCATATCTGCGATGTTTCGATACCCTTTTACTCTCAGCGAGCTCACGGTTAGCGCCACGGGTCAGACCTCACTTGCGGACGTCACAACGTCGAATGGAACGTCGAGCGCTTGGAAGTGGCGCTCGCCGCAGCGCACTTTTTCCGCTTCAGCAGTTCGCAGTTTTAGGAAGTCCTTCGTGCCTTTCGTCTCGCGAACAAGGTACAGCGTGGCGCCGCTCCGCTTGACGATGGCCCAATCCGGGTTGTATGTGCCTATTGGCGTCTCGATCGTAAACCACGATGGCAGCTTCACGAACAGCTTGATGTCCTCCCGTGCGTCGAGCTGCTCTGCGAACCGGCGCTCTACCTCGGAGTCGTACGGAATATAGTCATACACGGATTTCTCGACCGCGAGCGCGCTGAGATAGTCAACCAACTCTTCATTCT
>DATKRS010000027.1 GCA_035532035.1 Candidatus Dormiibacterota bacterium | reverse complement strand
GAGAGATCCCAATCCTCGCCGCCGAGCAGCGATTCGTCGTAGCCGCCCGCCGCGAGAAAGGCGGAGCGACGAAAGAAGCGCGCCGCGCTCACGATCGGATCGCCGTGGTAGAAGTCGCGCTCGAAGCGCTTGCAGCGCGCCCAAAAACCCGCTCCGAACGAATCCTCCGGAATCGCTACCGCGTCGCCCTTTCCAATGCGCGCCAAACACGCTTCGACGACGTCGCGATCGAGCACCATGTCGGAGTCAACGATCAGCAAGTACTCGCCCGAGGACGCTGCAACGCCCGCGTTACGCTGGGCCGAGCGTTCGGGCCCCGCATCGATGACACGATCTGCGAAGGCGTGCGCGATCGCGACGGTGTCGTCGGTGGAGGCGTTGTCGACGACGACGAGTTCGATCTGCGGATACGTCTGCTCCCGAATGCTGCGTAGGCACGCGGCAAGCGTGCGCGCGGAGTTGCGCGTGGTAACGATAACGCTCGCCGCCGGCGCAATCACTGCTAGCGCGGAGCCGGAACCTTCGGAATGCCGTTTCGGCGAAGAAAGGCGAGCTTCTCGTACCCGCGCGACCACATCCGCGTCACCACGCTATCCGGCATGCACCTTTTAGCCTGCACGCTGCGGCGGCGGCGCAGCGTATCGGGAAGTTGCGTGATGATGCGCCCGAAGGTCGCGAGATACGCGTTCGCGATCGACCATCTTCCCGTGAAGAACGCCGCCGCGGCCTCGAGCAGCAGCACGGGCGAGAAGACGAGCACGTAGGCCGCCGCATTGGTGCGATTCAAGTTGGCGACCATCATGCGGAAGGTGTTCGCCTCGCGATTCGCGATCCGGTAGGTCGACGTCGTGTAGCGCTCGCCTCGGAGCCCCGGCGTGTAGAAGCTCCCGCGCACGTCGAAGCCGAGCGTCGAGGCGCCCTTGTGCTCGCAAAAGGCGTCGCGCACCGAGACGACCGTAGAGCCCGCAAGCCACGCGCGCCAACAGATATCGACGTCCTCGCCTCCGAAGAAGATTCCTTCGTCGTAACCGTGCAGCTGCGAAAAGAGCGCTGCGCGTACCATCAGCGCGCACCCTTGCACGAAGAATGCCGGGCGAAGATCGTACGCGGGAAGCTCGGCGACGCGCACCCCGGTCGTGGCATCGACCGGGAAGCCCCAGCGATCGATGGTGAGGCCCGTCGTCTGCACGATCTCCGGAGAGTGCGCGTCGAGCACGACCGGCGCGACGATGCCGATCTCCGGATGCTGTTCGACGACGCGCTGCAGCGCCGCAACCATGCCCGCACGCGCGACGGCATCGTTGTCGAAAAAGAGCAGGTATGAGGAGCTCGTAGCGAACGCGCCGGCGTTGCGCGCGAGCGAGAGCCCCACGTTCTTGCCCATTGCCATGAAGCGGGCGCGGTCGCCGAAACGCTCCTGCAGCATCTCCAGCGACCCGTCGCTCGAGCCGTTGTCGACGACGACGATCTCGTCAACCTGGCCGAGCAGGCTCTCGACGCACGCGAGATTTGCGGCACCTCCGTTGTAGTTCACGACGATCGCCGCCGTGGCGTTCTCTTTCACCCGCGCCTCACGCAGACCGCGATCGCGGCGAGGAAGAACGCGGCGTCGCCGTATAGCTCGGCCAGCCATTCAAACCCGGCGAGATGCGCGACGATGGCGAGCGCCAATACGACGAGCGCCGCGTGGGGAGACCAGCGCAACGACGCTAGGAGCGTGCGCGCCAAACGAACCATGCGGCAACTCCGAGGGCACAGAACAGACCGATGATCTCGAACGCAACTACTGCGTTGAATACGACGAACCTCCCTGCATTAGCGATCGGCCACGCATCGCGCCATCCGTCGATCGCGACGCGTGGCGCAATGCGTACGCCGTGGCCGACCTCGAGCCCGATCCACGACCAGTCGTAGCGCTGGCCCAAGACCGCGAGGCCTCCCCGCCGCACGAGCGAGCGCGTCTGCGGCACCCCGAGATCGTAGAGCGAAAGCGCGCCGAAACGTGCGGGCGTCGCGTGCAGAACGCGCGCGATCTGCGCATCCGAGAGCCAGGGTTGCGCTTTGATGAAGTCGTTACGATAGAGCACGTACCGGATGCCGATCGCGCGCAGCAGCGAGGGAGTCTGCGGCGAGCGCGCGTCGAGCGCCGCACGCACCCTGTCGGCCACAGCCTGCGACGCACGATGCTTCAAGTAGCCGCCGCCCTTGATCAGCCCCGCGTCGAGAGCGAGCAGCGGCCGTGCGATGAGATTTTGCGGCAGGCCATCGCCGCCGTAATAGTTCCAGGAGTAGCGAACGTCGTAGCCTTCGCCCAGGTTCGGCGGCAAGAGCAGCACGCCGCCGCTGCGCCCGCTGTGGTTGAGATATCCCGCCGCCTCGCTCCAATATGCCGGCACGCGCACGTACACCGAGGGCGAGTAGAATCCGTCGGGCGCGTTGACGTCGCCGTGAAAGGCGGTGCCCGTCACCAGCAAGATTCCCGAGAGCGACGCAACGACGACCGCCGCGGTTGCGACCGGCAGCCGGAGCCGGCGAAGGCGCAACGCGTCGAAGGCCGCCGCGGTGATGACGCTCGCCAAGAGAAAGGCGAGGATCGTTGCGCCGCCGGGATCGTCGAAGAAAAAGACACCCGGGATCTTCCACAGCAGTGCGCTCAGTCCAGAGAGCGGCGCGTGCGATCCCTTCGCGATGAACGTCATCACGAGAAGGCAGGCCATGCCGTAGCGGGCCGCTGCGAGCTGCCGCCCGCGCAGAACGATCAGCCCGGTAACGCCTCCGGCAAACGCCAGGAATCCCGCGGCATAGGTAAGCGGATTTGCGTCGTAGGCGGCAGCGCCGGGAAAGTACTCGGCAAACGCCCAGCCCCAGCTGAAGAGCCCGCGCAGATCGTTGAGCAGGCTTGCGCGCGCGAACGTCCACGCGTTTGCGGCCAGGCTCGTCGGATGCGGAATCACGACGCCGACGAACGAGAGCACGTCGGGAACCGCCCACCAGAGTGAAACCGCGATCATCGGCACCGCCGTGACCGCTGCCCAGACGAAGAACGCGCGCATGTCCCGCGCAAAGAAGGCGCAGAAGACCGCCAGCAGCACCGCCGCGACGAGCAGTTGAAAGACGAGCTGCGGGGTGATGCCGAGCACCGGAAATACGAGCAAGGCGAAGATCGTGAGCGCCGCGCGCATCGCCGGGCGGCGCTGCGGATCGCGCGCCGCCGTGACCACGAAGAATCCAAGCCACGGAAGCAGCGCGAGAAAGGTTTCTTGCGTTGCGTTGAGGCTCGGGACAATCGTCTGGGTGAAGGGATTGATCGTATAGATCCACGCAGCAACGGTCGCCGCAGCAACGGTGACGCCGCATCGCCGCGCGAACGAGAACGCGCCGAGCCAGCTTGCCGCGAGCAGCACGTAGATGAGCGCGATCTCGCCGAGCCCCGGGCCGAAAAGCTTGTCGAGCACCCACCAGAGCGCCATGAACGGCACGAAGGAGAACGAACCCGAAATCTGGCCGAAGTAGTTGTCGTAGTCGTTCCACGCCGGAAGCGCCTTGTGGAACCAGACGCCGGGATCGAGCTGCGGCGCCGAGTCACCTTGGGCGATGATCGCCCCGGGATGCCACCAGTGCAGCGCCACGACGGCGAGCACCGACAAGGAGAGCGCAGTCGCGCTACGGGCGAGTTTCAAGCTTTACGCGTGCAACGTCGGCGCTGTGGAAAACCCAGCTGTCGCGCTTTCGGACGAAGCCGTAGTGTCGCCCGATCGTCGCGCGCGCGATGAGATCGATCATCGCCTCGGCCGAGGCGTCCCATGAAAACTCCTTCGCTCGATCGACGGCCGCGCTCGAAAGCCTCGCGCGCAACGCATCGTCCGATAGCACCCGGACGATGGCCGGCGCAAGATCGCTTGCGTCGGGGACGAGCAGCCCCGTGACGCCGGGAAGAATTGCTTCGCGCAAACCGGGCACGCTAAAGGCGACCATGGGGGTACCGCACGCCGCCGCCTCGATGACGCCGACGCCCCATCCTTCGATCTCCGAGGCGCTGACCGCAACCCACGCGCTCTGCAACAGCTCGCGCTTGCGCTCGAAGCTCACGAAGCCTTCGAAGACGACCGCGTCCGCGACGCCCGCCTCGCGCGCGCATCGTTCCAAGCGGGCGCGGTCGTCGCCATCGCCCGCGATATGCAACGCGGCTTCGGGAACGAGCGCGCGAACGCGCCCAAACGCCTCGATGATGCGATCGACGCGCTTGTACTTCTTCAGCCGCCCGAGGTAGAGCACCATGGGATGCGCCGATTTCGCGCCCGGGCCGAGCCGGTCGTCGACGCCGTTGTGAATCACCTCGATCGCATGACGGGGGATGCCAAGCTCATCGTGCATCGCTTGACGCGTGTCTTCGGAGACGGCAACGAAAGCGTCGTTCCCGTAGAGACGCGGCATGAGCCATCGCTCCGCCCACGCGAGCGCTGCCGAGATCGGCCACCGCATGTGCTGCCGCAAGACCGTCTGGTGCACGTGGTGCACGACGCAGACTTTCGGCTTCATCGAGAAGAGCGGGCTGAAGAACGGGATGCCGTTCTCGGCGTCCACGACCACGTCGAAGCGATCGCGAAAGCGCCGCAGATACGTTAAAGGAAGGCGCACGTAGACGGAGAGCGCGTTCCCGACGCGCGTAACGCGAATCCCGTCGATCATCTCTTCTCTGGGCGCCCCGGCAAAGCCGGCGGTCAGCCACTCGACCGCGTGGCCTTGCGCGACCCAACGCCGCGCCATCTCGTGCAAATACGCCTCAGCTCCGCCGGCTTGCGGATGGCGCGGATCCCTCCAGTTCAGCAGCAGCACGTTGAAACCGTGATGCGAGCGCAGCGGCGCCGTAGGAATGAAGTAGTCGAACGCCGGCACGATCGCGCGAAAGAACGAGTGCCGGATCCGCAAGCGCAGGATCGAGGCGAGCATGCGCAGCGAGGCGGGCACGAGCCGCACGCGCGAGCCGGCGGCATCGCGCCACACGGTCGGAAGCTCGATGATCCGCATGCCGGCGTTCTTCATCGCAAAGAGCAGATCGACGTCGAAGGCGAAGTTCGACGTCTCGACGTCCGGCAGGACGTTTAAGAGCGCATCGGCGCGAAAGGCCTTCGCGCCGCACTGCGTATCGCTGACCTTCAATCCGAAGAGCAGCCGAACGATGGCGTTGAAGACGCGGCTAGCAAAACGGCGCTGCAGCGGCTGGGCGATCTCGACGACGGCTCCACGGCACCAGCGCGACGCGACGACGGCGTCGTAGCCGTCGAGCGACTCGCAGAGCCTGCGCATCTCCGCAGCAGAGGTTGCATGATCGGCATCGACGTAGGCGACGATCGGCGCTTGTGCGACGAGCATGCCGGCACGAACGGCCCCGCCCTTACCGATTGCATCTTCTATTTCGACGATCGAAACATTCGGATGCCGGCCGGCGAGCTTGCGCGCGATCTGCGGTGTGGAATCGGTGCATCCGTTGAGAACGACGATGATTTCGGAGTCTTCAAACGCGCGAGAGAAATCGCGAACCGTTCCTTCGATTCGCGTCGCCTCATTGTGCGCCGGTATGACAATGGAGAACCGCATCGCCGCCCTTCCCGTACTGCGACCGCCGTTCACCTCGGCTCCTACTTTCCCTGGTGTTGCAGCCGCACGGGGCGGCGCCTCCATTAACTCTTCCCCGACCACTCGCCCATCGGTTTCAGATCGGCCCGCGATACGCGCCACGCGCGTCACGGCGCGCATTCATCTCGACATCGAGTGCGCGCACGAGCCCGGCCGACGGATCGAACGCCGCTCCCGCGATGCGTACCTCGGCAACCGGCCGCAGCGTGGCCGTCGTCGTCAGCACGACCGCCGGCCAGCAGAAGAACGAGAAGATACGCCTGGCACGTATCCGGTGGGCGAGGGCAACACCAGCGCGGCAAACGCAATTGCGGCGACGACGGGAAAGGCGAGCTCGTATCTACGCGTCATGGGCGGGCGATCGAGGTGCAAGAGCGCGGGCTGCAGCGGCAATGGTGCGCACCGCCCGCCTCGCCGCCTGGCTTCCCCGGTTTGGGGGGCGGCGCGAGCGCTCGGAGAAACAAGCGCTTCGTTTTGAAGCTCCGCGTCGTCATCTTCAACTGGCGCGACCTCGCACACCCGAAAGCCGGCGGCGCCGAGGTCGTGACGCACGCGCTCGCCGTCGCCCTCGCGCGCCGCGGTCACCGTATTCTGTGGTTCACGAGCCGCCCGCCCGGAACTCCGCCACGCGAGGATCGCGACGGCTACGCGATCGAGCGGCGCGGAAACGAGCTAACCTGCCGCTTCTTCGCGTGGGCCTGGCTGCGCAGAAACGCCGGCTACTTCGACGTCGCGATCGATGAAGTGAATACACTACCGTTTCTCTCGCGCTTCGCAACGAATCGGCCGGTCGTGCTCTGGCTGCACCAGCTCGCGCGCGAAGTCTGGCTTGCGGAAGCGCCCCCGCTGCTCGGGCGTATCGGATATCTGCTCGAACCCGCGATGTTACGCAGCTATCGCCGCGGCCCGATCGTGACGGTCTCGCCGTCGAGCGCGGCATCATTCGTCTCTGTGGGTCTCGGCGCAGATGCAGCCGTCGTGGGCGAGCCGCTCGCACCAGCAGAGGATGCCGTGGCGTCGCCGCGCGTGGGGCGCATCGGATATGCGGGCCGTATAACCCCCTCCAAGCGCATCGATCACATTCTGCGCGCGCTCGCGCTCGTACGCGCGCAACTCCCGGACGCCGAGCTCGTCGTCGTCGGCAGGGGATCCACGCGCGAGCTGCGGCAACTGCAGGCGCTTGCACGGCGGCTCGGCGTAGGCGCAGCCGTCACCTTCGCGGGACGCCTTTCGGACGACGCGCGCGATGCGGTGCTGCGTACCTGCGACGTCGTTGCGATGACGTCGCTGCGCGAAGGTTGGGGGCTCGTCGTTTCGGAAGCCGCGCGCTTTCGCGTGCCAAGCGTCGTCTATCCGGTTGCCGGCCTCGTCGATTCGGTGCAAAACGACCGCACCGGCATCGTAGTGGACGAATCGACGCCCGAGGCGCTCGCAGCCAGCATCGTGCGCGTCGTACGAAACCGAGCGCTACGCAAGCGCCTGGGCGATGGCGCGGCACAATACCTTGACGCGTTCTCCGAAACCCGCTTCGTCGACGCTTTTGAAGACGTGCTGCTTACCGCCGTCCGGGCGGCGCAGCAGACGAGAGCGTGACGGAGTACGCTCTCATCGATCCCTTCGAGTACATCGTCATGGCCGTGACGGGAAATGAGCCGCGAGTGAGGCTCAGCGACGTATCCCGCAGCGGCTGCGCGTCGACGGCGCCGCCGTCGAAGGCTGCGCTCAGCAGATTCGAACTCGCGCCGCGAACCGCGATCGTCAAGGTGAGCGCGTGAAACCGCGCGTCGTTCGCGTGGTGCCCAATCCGGCCGAGGACGCTGCGCGCTCCTCGCACCCAGCGCTCCAGGTAGACGTCGCCGTTGCCGTCGTAAGCGACACCGTACCCGTCGGTATAGACGCTGCCCAAAACGAGTACCGACCGTCCTGCGGCCGCCGCCTTCGCGATGCGTACGCGCAGCGTCACCGTCGCGCCGGTCGGGAGCGCGCCTTCCACCGCGAACGTCTTCGACGCGGAAAAGGGCTGCTCGGCAGTAGCGACGGCGTGGCTGCAGGCCGGCATGACGAGCGACAATGCTAGGGAATTGACGATCGGTACAAGGCGAGCGCGCCGCATCGATGCTCTCCAGCTAAGCAAGAAGCCTTCCCCCAAGACGCTAGCAATCTACCGCATGCTTTCCCGTGCATCGCAGCGGCTTCCTCCGAACGGTCAAGATCGCGGGGAAGGCCTCGCCGACACCAGCGTGACGGAGTAATCTTGCATCGAGCCATCCTGACCGGCGGTGAAGACGCTTGCCGGAAACGGGCCGGCGACGAGGTTCAGCGACGTGTCCCGCAGCGGCTGCGCGTCGACGGCGTCGCCGTCGAAGGCTGCGCTCAGCAGATTCGAGCCCACACCGCGAACCACAAGCGTCAAGACGAACGTGTGAAACCCTGTGCCGTTCCGATGATGCACGATACTGCCGAGGACGCTGCGCGCGCCGCCTACCCACCGCTCGAGATAGACGTCGCCGTTGCCGTCGTAAGTAACGCCATAGCCGTTCGTGTAGACGCTCCCGAACACGAGCGCGGTGCTGCCCGCGATCGCTCCTTTGGCGATGCGAGCTCGTATCGTCACCGTTGCGCCCGGCAACAGCGCGTACTCCTGCGAGCTACTCGCACCGTCTACGCCCGCAAGCGAGCCGTCGGCCCGGACAGATGCGCCGGGAAACGCCGTCTCCGCTTCGAGATCGCGCAAGCGGCGCGCGTAGATCGTGTCGCCGTCTGCAACGAAGAGCGTGCGGCCCACGACGACCGGAGGGCTCGCGGAGAAACCCACGGGAAAGCGCAGGCGGGATTCGACGTCTCCGTCGAAGGCGCGTACGACGTAGAAGTAGCCCGCCACGTCGCCGAAATAGACGTTGCCGTCGTAGACGACGGGGCTCATGCGCACCGGCGCGCGCGTGCGCACCGTCCAGAGCACGCGTCCGGTCTTCGCGTCGAACGCGGCGAGTTGCTCGCTGAAGCTCAGCGAATCGTAGAAGACGCCGCCCGCATACGTGCCAGCGATTGCAAGCTCGAGCGTGCCGCCGGGAATGTACGGTCCGACGGCGGGGTCGTCGTACTCCCACACCTTCGCGCCGTTTGCGGCGTCGAGTGCGTAGACGCGGCTTTGCAGCGGCGTGCCGTCGGAGATCGTCATCCCGTGCCGGAGCTGGCTTTGCGTGCGAATCGGGACGAACATACTCTCGACGAAGATCCTTCCATCGGCCGCAACGGGCGAAGAGTCGCCCCATCCGTGCGGGCTGGTCCACGCGATTCTACCGTCGGTGGCGCGGACGGCCCACGTCCACGATTCTTCGTCGAGAAGATTCCATTGCGCCTTGCGGTAGATGCGTAGGCCCGCCTGCGGAGAGACCGCGGAGGCGCCCACGACGAGGCCGCCAGTGGCCACAAGCGAGCTCATAGAATCGAAGCCGGGGTAGGCGGTTCGCCATAGAAGCGACCCGTCGTGAAGACTCAGCGCGCGCACGACGCCGTCGCCGGCGGCAAAGAGCAACGCCGGGCGGCCGCCGACGGAAGCGATCACGCCGGTCGGCATCGCTTGGCCGCGCACGGCGCGGCGCCAAACGAGCGCGCCGCTCCTCGCGTCGAACGCGTAGACCACGTCGCCGCCCGGAACGCCCATGAGCGCGCCTTGCGGCGTGTCGTAAAGCCAGCGATTGTTTCCGGTGCCGACGATAACGAGGCCATTCGAGACGAGCGGTGCGTTCATCGCGATGTTCGCAAGCCGCATGCTTTGCCATCGTACCCGGCCCGTGCGTGCGTCGAGCGCGTAGAGATGCCGGTCGAAGGACTCGACGTACAACGTGTCGCCGACGATCGAGAGCGCCCCGTTGACGCGCCCCCCGAGACGGCGGCTCCACGCGACGTCCCACGCCGGCGCGGCAAAGACCGCGTTGTTGTCGGCGCGATACTGATACATCGTCCACGCGTGCTGCGGAACGATCGACGCGCATGCCGTAAGACAGAGCGCGAGGGTCGAGGCCGCTTTCATCTGCCGTAGAGTCGATCGTGCGGTATCCAGCGCCCGAGCGCGACGCCGAGAACGGTCCCCGACAACTCGACGGCCTTCAATATCACGAGCCCGACGCCGAGCACCGGATGGCGCAGCATCTTGCCGGCGCCTCGCACGAGAGCGCCGCGCGCGGGGTTGAGCCGCCGCATCGCGCCGGCTCCGTGCTTGCGCACGAAGCGAGGCCAGCTCTGACCGTAGTAGAGCTGTTTGACGAAACGCTCGCGCAGACTAACTCGCCCTTCATCGTTCTGCATGAGGGCATCTGCGAATACGAGCTGCCGCCCGCGCAGGACGCGCATCGAAGCGTCCCAGTCGTCCCCGCCGAGCAGCGTTTCGTCGTACCCGCCCGCGTCCAGAAGCGCGGCACGCCGGAAGAACCGTGCGGCGCTGACCACGCGGTCGCCATGGTACAGCGTGCTCTCGAAGGCTTTGCAGCGCGACCAAAATCCCGACCCGCAGGCAATCCGGTCGATGGCTACCGCATCGCCCGAACCGCACCGCGCGATGCACGAGGCGACGACGTCGGGCGAGAGCGTCATGTCGGCGTCGCCGACGAGGACGAACTCGCCGCGCGCCGCCGCGATGCCGGCGTTACGCTGGGCGCAGCGCTCGCGCCCGGCCTGAAGCACGAGATCGGCGTGCCGTCGCGCGATCATGACCGTGTCGTCGGAGGATGCGTTGTCGACCACGACGAGTTCGACCGCGGGGTAGGTCTGCGCGCTCACACTGCGCAAGCACGCGTCGAGCGTTCGCGCAGAGTTGCGCGTCGGGATGACGACGCTCACCAGCGGAGCAGCGCTCACGGGCGCAGCCACCATGCGCCGAGCGCAAAGATCGCGAGCGCGGGAAGCTCGGCGAGCGCGCCCAACTCCGAAACTGCGGTCGGCACGAAGAGGAGCAGCCCGGTTCCATTTTTGCCGAGCCGCCACCCGTTGAACTCGCCCACGATGCGAACGTGCTCGGAGGCCGGAACGAAACCTTCCCGAAATCGCAGGTAATCCGCGAGCGGGTCGCCGCTCGGGCGTGCGCCCGGCGGCAGCAGTGCGAGATGCCACGACGGATCGAACGCTTGGTTCTGCTCGAGCAGCCGCCCCGCAAAGGCCGGGCCGACGGCCTCCGACGCGTTGAGCTGAACGAACGCCTTCGGATCGGCGAGCGCGGGATATGCGGCGACGCTGCGCGGCCGCGCACCGCGAACGAGGTAGAGCGCGTCGGACCCAAACGTCGCGCTGCGGCGAAGCCACGGCACGCTGCCCAAGAGCCGCTGCGATGTGGCCCGATCCAGATCGTACAGCCACGGCCGGTTCAGCGCGTCCTCCGGGTCGTCGACGAGCGCGACGTACTGCACGCCGATGCTCGCCAGCACGCGATGGATCTCCTCCGAACGCACGAATCGGTAGAGCAGCTTCGGGATCGTGTCACGATGATGGTACAGCAGCTCGGTCATCCCGAGGGGCGGCGTCGCAAGGGCCATCTGGCCCGCGGAGACGATCGGATGGCGCACCGACGGGTCGACACCAGGAAAGTACGACGGAAAGAGCGCGACTGTTCCGTCTCCCGACGCCGTGTCAATGAATCGCTGAAGCGCCACGTCCTGCGGCCGCAGACGCGTCGCGGCGAAGTTCGATTGGCGCGTCGGATCGAACGCGTCGCGCATCAGCAGCGCAACGAAGATCACCCCGGCGACGGCGACGACAGGCTGCAGCCGCAGGTGCCGAAGACGTGCAAACGCGGTCGCACGGTCGAGCGCGAGCGCGACGCCGAACGACGCCCCGAAAACCGCGATCGAGTAGAGCTTTTCGACGCCGCGGAACAGGTCGAAACCCGGCAGATGCAGATAGAGGAACGCGCTGACGAACCCGAGCGGCGATTTCGGCCCCGACAGCACGACGACATCCGCGACCCAGAGCGCCGCGAACGCCACCGCGAGGTCGCGCCGCCGCGCGACGTAGAAGCCCGCCACAGCGAGTGCCGGCAAGAGAAAGAACGGCAGCTCCACGGGCTCGGCCGCGAAGGCCGGCACGACAAGATTGTGATGGTAGTACGGATAGAAGAGCGCGAGCGCGTGCCCGATCGAGAGCTTTCCGGAGAGCTTCAGAAACGACGAGAAGGCCGTGTCGACCGCCGCCGAGAGCGGAGAGAGAATGAGCGACAGCCACCAATAGAGCGTGAGCAGCAGCGCGAGTCCGGCTGCTACGGCGACCCGCAATGCGATCGCGCGCGTTGCGTAGCGCCGTCGTCGGCGGGCGACGAGCGCCCCGTAGACGACCGCACATGCCAAGATGGTGAGATACGCGTAGCGCACCTCGTACACGGCTTGCACGGCGATGAGAAGCGCGAGCGTAGTCGCCGCGAATGCACGTCTTTCCCGCACGACTACGAGGAAGCGGTCCAGAACGAACGGCATGAGCGCGTACGCAATCAGCGCAGGAATGTGACCGCGTTCGATCGAGCCGACTGTCCAGGTGTTGAGTGCAAAAAGGGCGGTAGCGACGCTCGCGGCCGCCGGCGACACCGCGCGCCTGCGCAGGAACCAGTACGGCGCGATAATCGCGAGCGCGCAGTACGGCCACAGCCAAAAGAGCCGTTCGAGTACCGTCCACGGGATGCCGGCGCGGAGCAACGCCCCCGTCACTGCCCAGACCGGGAACGACGGCCACCACGGCTGCATGTTTTGGCCGAAGTCGCGCAGCGGCTCGATCGACGGGGGCCAAAAGCCGGAATGCAGGATCGTCGTTTGCGTCAAGAATGGAGGCGCGAGGAAATCCTCGCCCGCGATTAAGCCCGGCGCGAACCACGCGTGCAGAACCGCGACGAGCAGCACGGCGGGAAGCGCGAGGGGCCAGTTACGCCGAAGCTTTGCCTTCACGCAACGATTGTAGCGCAACTGCGGCGACCGCGGCGAGCGCGATGGCGGCGTTCCCCACGACCATGACGCGCACAACCTCGAGGAGCGAGGCGTGGAAGATGCCGATCGCGCCGAGGGTCAAGCAGGCTCCCGCAACCGTCGGCAGGGCGAACGCCACGCGGCGCGTCGCGATCCCATACGACGCCACCAGGTTCGTGAGCGCGAGGAGCGCCATCGCGACGGCGTACCACGTCAAGAGCCCCGACGCGCCGTCGAACGCACCGCCGAGCAGCAGGTGCAGCAAGGGAGTCGCTGCCATTGCGATCACGCCCAGGCTCACGGCGGTCAGCACGGCGAAGACCCCGAGCGCGCCCCGGAGCGCTCCGGCGCTCGCCTCGCCGCGCGAGTAGCGCACGGTCGCCGCCGGCAGCAACACGACCGGAACGAAGCCGACGAGGTACAGCACGATCTTTCCGACCAGTGCCGCCGCCGCGTAGATCCCCGTCTGCTGCGCGTTGAAATAGTGCGTCACGAGCACGACGTCTGCATATCCCATAAGCGAGAACACGATCACCATAGCTGCCGCGCCTCCGCCGGAAGCGAGCATAGCCGCGCGGTCGTATCCCTCGCTTGAAACGGGTCCGCGCATTGCCAGCGTCACAGGAACGAGCGCGACGAGTGCCCCGCACGCGGCGCCGACCAAAAACCCCAAGACGCCGCCCACGAGGCCCATGCCCGCCGTCGCAAAGGCGACGATCGCCGCCACTTTTGCGATTCCCTCGCCGCTCGCAGAGAGGGCGTAGATGCCGAATCGGTGCGCGCCCTGCGCGAGCGCGCGAAACGCGGCGCTCGCGACGACGACCGCGGCGATCGGGCCGCAGAGCCACACAACCATGACCGGCAAGTGGAGTTTGGCGGCGAGAAGCGGGCCCAGCAGCGCAAAAGCGGCGACGTACAAGGCGGCGGCGATCGCAACGAGGCGCGACAGGTCGCGGGCGAGGCGATTCGTGCGCCGGACATCTCGTGCGTAGTACTCGGCTGCAAGCCGCGAAACGGCGGGCGCGGCGAGCGCGGACGGCAACGCGGCAATCGTCGCGAGGGACATGGCGGCGTACAGCATGCCGTATTCGTGCGGCCCGAGCCACCGGCCGGCGACCGCGTGAAACGCGAAGCCACCGAGGTTGAGAACCGTCGACCCCGCGAAGACCAGCGCGCCGCAGGTGAGAAGCGAAGGGAATCTGCCGGCAACGGGCCGCGCTGCCGCCCCCGCGGCGGCGACGTCCACGTTAAATCCGCACCTTCACGCGCTGAACCGGCGCGACGCGCTGGCAGAGGGCGCTGCCGAGGTCCTCGCGATCGTAATAGTGCAGTACCCGCATACGGTAGAATATGGCCAAGGTGTCGAGCAGTACGTTCCACACGGTCCGCAGGTTCAAACGGCCGAGCCCCCGCCGGAACTCCAGCACGACCGGCGCGTCGGCGATGCGGTAGCCGCGCCGGAGCGCGACCGCGAGAAGCTCGACATCAAAGGCGAAGCGCTTCACGCACACGCGCGGAAAGATGTCGTCGAGCAGGGCCGTTTTGAAGAGCTTGAGGCCCGTCTGCGTGTCGCGCACCGGCAGCCCGAACAGTATCCGCGTCAGTGCGAAATAGAGCTTGCTGTAGAGGCGCCGAACTCGCGGATACGTCACGCGCGAGCCGGGATGCCATTTCGACCCGATCACGGCGTCCGCGTCCAGCAATCGCATCGTTTGGAAGAGTACCGGAAGCTGTCGCGGGTGGAGGTCCATGTCGGCGTCGAGGAACACGACGAGCTCGCCCGCCGCCGCAGCGCTGCCGACCCGCAACGCATTGCCTTTGCCGCTATTTGCATCGCACCGCATAACGCGAACGCGTTCCGGGTCCTCGCGAAGCACGCGTTTGGCTTCACTGTACGTGTCGTCGCTGCTGCCGTCGTCGACGATGATCAACTCGAAGTCGATGCCAAAATCGTTCAGGACGCCGATGGTTTCCCGCATGTTTGCCGCGATGTGACACGACTCGTTGAAGGCAGGCACCACGACGGAGACCCTGCCTGCCGAGCCGTTCTCCACCGCGACCGAACGACCGTACACCCGTGACCTCACGGACTCACCCCTTCTGCCGAGCAAGGGAGGCTCTCGGTCCCTTGCACCGTTAAACGCAACCGTACCCACGGGTCTAGCGACGTATGCTTACAGTGCGATTAGAATACGCTCTTCCCCTGAGCAACGTCTGCCCAACGTCCATCTGGTATGATGAGAGCCGCTGCCCTAAGAAATCAAGGCTCGCAGGTGCCTGCTCGTTCGCAATTCCTTCGCAAGCGGCGCCCATAGTCGGCTCGCATGCTCCCCTGCAAGAGGAACCAGGCCGCCTAGCCGGTAGAGGCTAGCCGGCAGATGCTCACCCTGGATGGCGCTAAGATCGCTCGCCTCCGCCTTAGCCGGGGGCTCACGTCGCAAAAGGCGCTGGCGGAGAGGACGCGCGAGGTCGATCCGCTGGGCACCGGCGTCGCGATGCGCCTGGTCTGGGACGCGGAGAACGGCAAGTCCGTCAGCCCGAGAACGCACTACCTCATAGCCAAAGCCCTGGACGTGCCGCCTGCAACGCTGGTGCTGAGCACCCACGTGCGGCGCGCGTTGGCGTTGCTGCATTCAGGCAGCGCGACAATCTACGGCCTCGCACTCGCGGCCGCCGTCGTCGCCGCAATGGCAGTCTGGAGCACCCAGGGTTATCGGGGCCCCGCCGTCTTCCCGGTGCGCGCGGGGCGTGACCGGCCGCCCGTGACGATCGAGCGCGTGCGATTCACCGGCCGCCCCGGCGCCTACACGATCGCGATTCGCGGCTCCGGCTTCGGCGCGAGCCCGTTCGCGCGTCCTTTCTCCGGCACCGCGCCGTACTTTCGCATCTTCGACGACACGGTGCACTTCGAAGCCGGCTACTCGGCCGATAGCGTGCATTTGGACTATCTGCATTGGGACAACGGGCGAATCCTCATCGCAGGCCTGCCGGCGCTGCAGGGGGACGGCGTCGTTCTCAACGTCTGGAATCCCGTAACGCACGTCGGCGCCGCGTGGGGCGGAAACACGACGCCCGTGCCGCCGGATGTGCCGAGGATTACCTCCGCGTTCGTGTCGCCGCATAAGATCGAGATCGTCGGCTCGGGCTTCGGCACGTCGCCGAGGCCAGTGCCGTTCGCGAGCAATCAAGACTACGTCGTCGTGTGCGACGGTGCGTACCATCCGTGGGGCAACGGGCGCGCCATACCGTTTATGGTTGGCAACAAGTTTTCGGATACCGAGCTCGCGTTCGTGCAGTGGTCCGATTCTCGCATCGTCATCCGTGGTTTTGCCGGGGCACCGCTCGCGAGCGGAATGTCGATCGAGCCCGGCGATCCCGTCACGCTCGAAGTCTGGAATCCCGCGATCCGTAGCGAGATTCGGCGCACGGCGTGGGGCGGCACCGCGCTCGCGAACGTCCCGTAGGCTGCTCCTCGCCCTCCCCCGAATACGGGCCGCGATGACCACCGCCGCCTCTTCCCCGACGCGCTTTTCGCGGCGGACCGCTCGCCTGCGAGCGTCGACGATTCGCGAGATGCTCAAGGTGACCCAGCAGCCCGACGTCATCTCGTTCGGCGGAGGGCTGCCCGCGCCCGAACTCTTTCCGCGCGACGAGATCGCGCTCGCCACGCGCGAGGTGATGGAACGCTACGGCGCGGCGGCGCTGCAGTACAGCGTCACCGAAGGGATCCCGGAGATGCGCGCGTGGGTAGCGCGCAGGCTCTCGCCGCGCTTCGGGCGCGACGTCGCGCCCGAAGAGGCGCTCATCGTCAACGGCTCGCAGCAGGGGCTCGATCTCATCGCGAAGATCCTCATCGATCCCGGCGATCACGTCGTGCTCGAGAACCCGTCGTATCTCGGCGCAATCCAAGCGTTCGACGCATACGAAGCGCGCTACCTTACGGCCGACACGGACGAAGACGGCATGCTGCCGGCGTCGCTCGAGCGCGTCCTCGAATGCGCAGATCCGTTTCCGAAGTTTCTCTACCTGATCCCGAACTTTCAAAATCCCACCGGCCGGACGCTCGCCGCGGAGCGGCGCGAGCAGATCGTACGCATCTGCGAGCGTTTCGGGCTGCCGATCGTCGAGGACGACCCCTACGGGGAGCTGCGCTTCGAAGGCGATCCGCTGCCGCCGCTGTCGTCGTTTGCAACGAGCGGCACCGTGCTCTATCTCGGAACCGGCAGCAAGATCGTTGCACCGGGCATGCGCGTCGCGTGGCTCGTCGTGCCCGACGAAGAGATGCGCGAAAAGATCGTCCTCGCAAAGCAAGGCGCCGACCTGCACAGCGGCACGCTCGCGCAGTACGTCTTTCACACCTTCGTCACGAGCGCGGCCTTCGAAGATCACGTGCGCGCGATCGTAGCCACGTATCGCACGCGGCGCGACGTCATGTACGACGCGCTGCGCGAGTTTGCGCCGCGGTCGGTCACGTTCAACCACCCGCAGGGCGGCATGTTTCTGTGGGCGCGCGTCGCCGGTATGGATACGACGCAGCTCCTGCGCGTCTGCGCAAGCGAGCGCGTCGTCTTCGTCCCCGGTGAGAGCTTCTACCCGGCGCGCGACGTGCGCGACGGCATGCGGCTCAACTTCTCGAACTCCTCGGAGGAGAAGCTGCGGATCGGCGTTCGAAGGCTCGCGAAGGCCATTGCAGAAACCTCCCCGCATGGCTAACCGCATCGTCATTGGAGTCCTCGCAACGTGCGACCCTTCGCAGGTGGAACGCGCCGTCGCGGCCAGCGGACTCGACGCAGCTCACGTGCGCGTGCTTACCTCGCAAGAGCCCACCGCCGAGCACCGCAACTCGCCCGTCAACTTCGTTCACGTCGCCAAGGCGATGGCTCACGACAGCCTCGCCGACGACATGACGCGCGGCACCGGCGTCCTCTCCGATTTTGGAGGCGCCTCGGTCCCCGGCCTCAACGCAGCGGGCCCTACGTTCGACGCGTTCAGCCACCCGGAGGTTCTGGACCATCTCGAGGGCGTCGAGATGCCACGCGGCGATGCCGAGTTCTACAACGAGGCGATCGACGACGGGCGCTGCGTGCTGATCTGCACGTGCGACGACCCCTCGTCCTGCGATGGCGTCACGCAAGCCGTACAGAAAGCCGGCCTCAGCTCCATCAGAAGCTTCTAAAGCCCTTCGCCCCGCGCCGCAGCCGAGAGTTTGGCGTCAAACGAGAGCAACGCCAAGCTCGGAATTTCTGCTTGCAACGTCTTTGCGGTAGCGAGATGCCACAGGTCGGCTCCGCGCAGCGGCCACCTGCGCGCTAGATCTGCGACGATGATGCGCGTCGGCGACGCGTTCAGATATCGCCAGGGTCCCGAGCTCAACGCCTCGCGAGCAGCGTCGGTCAGCACTGACGCAAGCGCACGCTCGCGCTCCATACGGGCGATAACCGCATGCACTTCGCTCCACGCAAGCGACGAAAGGACGTGCACCGCGCGAGGGTCGGCTGCCCTTGTCATCGCCTCGTCGCTGTGCGCGTCGCGAAACAGGGCCGAGAGGATCGCCGATGAGTCCCAGTAGAGCGCGGACTCGACCGTCGTCACATGGCCGATCGGTCTTCTTGAAGCCATCTTTGCGCGAGGCCGGGCTCGACCGGTAGCGGCGGCGGCAGCGGACGCACGGAACGCGCGAGCGCCTCCAAGGCACCGCTCTCTTCGAGACGCCCAATACGTTCGCCGAGCGTCTCCCGGTTCTCGCGTACGGGCAGGAGCTTTGCAACGGGGACGCCGCGGTCGGTGATGATCCACTCGCGTCCCCGTCGCACGTCTCGCAGGAGCTTGCTTAATCGCTCCTTCGCATCCCGCACACCGATTCTGTTCATACAGAGACCTCAGTAGTCACATCGCTAAAGTAACCACATGATCTCATCCCTGTCAACCAGGCAGACCGGTCACAAGGGCGGCTAATCGTGAACGCGGGCGACCTTGGATATCTCGCTGCCGTCCCAGTAGAACAACCAGCGATCGCGCCTTGCCGCCGTTCGTATCGCATCGGGCCAGAAGA